>NZ_JAKTIG010000030.1:0-13918 GCF_027855145.1 Acinetobacter sp. AOR18_HL | reverse complement strand
TTTTTGTCTTCTGCAAAGCGTCGTATAGTCTGGCGCTGTCCAATCTAATCCGCAAAGTTTAATCAGGCTTTGTACAAAGCCAGTGACCATGCGTAGAGAAAGACGAAATATGGATTTAATCATTAAGCAGCATTGGATGGCTGTATCGGAATAAGTTTGATTTCGACCATGTTGGCTTTTTGGTTGAGCATACCATTGTGTTTTGGGATCAAACCAAATGGCAATATTCCCACGATTAATGAGAGCTCGGTTGTATGTGGGCCAATTGGTTGTACGGTAGATTTTAGGTGTAGGCTTATTCATCTCAAAATTATATTGTGGAATAAGCCTTTAGAGATAGGTTTGTGCAACAAAGCCTTTGGCATAAGAAAAAATTTAATAAAAAATTAATAAGTTTGGCATGGTGTAGTTTGGGCACAGTTATTTTGACGGGCTGTCAAAGTCCTGCTTTAGTTCAATCAACTTCTACTTCAGTACAACCATCAAAACAGCCTCAACGTGTGGTTTTTTTCTTGGGAGATGGAATGGGTATCACGACACTAACAGCTGTACGAATTTATGCTGTTGGTGAAGATTGCCAACTGCCAATAGATCAACTGCCAGAGTCAGCATTTGTTCGTACTTTCTCAGAAGTTGCACAGGTTACAGATAGCGCACCATCGATGGGTGCCTATATGACAGGTGTAAAAATGAAAAATGAAGTGATATCCATGCAGACTGGAACAATTGCAGTAGAACCAAATCAGACCGGAAATCATCAATGTGGAACCAATCCTCAGATCCAAAATAAGCAAGACACCCAAACTTTACTCGAATTGGCCAAAGCACGAGGTTGGGGTACAGGGGTAGTCACAACAACTCGCATTACGCATGCTACACCAGCATCGACTTATGCTCATATTTGTCATCGTGATGCTGAAAATGACATAGCATCCCAATTAGTACCAAGTTCGCAAGGTGATATCTATCAGCGTTATAACGTCAAATTAAAAGATGGGGTTGATGTGATTCTAGGCGGGGGTAAGCGTCAATTTCTGCCGAAAGATCAAGGGGGAGAACGGATAGACCAACGGAATTTGATCGCAGAAATGCAACAAGCAGGCTATCGAATGGTCTATGATCAAACTCAACTCTCCCAGATGAAGTTAGGAAAGATAACACTAAATATAAAAAAAATGGAATAAATAATTTACAAAGTTATTATTTTTAATCTGATGTTTGTTTTATATGGGGATGATAATAACTTCTGATTACTAGTTTTTACCTTAAATATAACGATTGAAAGATTCATTTAAAGGCTATGAATACATGAGTTTTACAGTTTGGCTAGGTCAGCATGAGTACTTTTCGCAAGATTTAAGATCGACCATGAACGTGATTAAGTTATAGGGGATTGATGAAATAGTTTTTATGAATTTCTGGCTTTCTGGGCTGATTTTATCAAATTCATGTCTATGCAAAATTGCGACATATTTCTCGTGCTGGTAGTTATCCAGAGTTTGGTCTGTATCTATCCATAGTGCAGACCTTTTTTTTGGTGATAGTTTTTTCTTAGCGATTTTCGATCTGGATGTAGTGATTTCACGCTTGCAGAACGTATCTTGGCGGTGATCCATCTAATATTCGTGATTATAAAGCGAGCTAATTCACAGGTTCTACAGATTATGTAGCGACTAACTATAAGTTGATGGTTGGCGCTTAGTTTATATTTACGCTTAGGTTTCAGTTAAAAAATCAATATTTTGTTGAATTCGTGATTGAATCATCTCTAGGGTAGATTCTCGAATTTGATGAGGATACAGGCGTTGCGCAATTTGACTAAATTGAAGTGCAATTTCATGCATGGCCAAGATGATCTCATCGACTTCTAGAGTAGTCAGATTCGCTTCTGAAGTACCGAGTTTATGTATGTCATTTCGAGAAATATTGAGCGCTTCTCCCATAATGTCCATTTGATGATAACCACCTGGACCTTCACAGAAGGTCACATCATAGGCTGGAGCCAATTTCCATTGACCATTTTTTGCCATGAGAAAAGAAAAATTCTTGGTATGGTCATCCCGATTATTGAAAAGTACATTAAACACAGCACGTTTAAAAGTATGCAGCCTTTCCGCACATCTTGCGTACACATCAAGGTTGCCCGAAGAAAATTGCGATAGTCTAGGCTACCTGGAACTTTATAGTCTGCTCCGGTATATGCAGCCAAACTCTGCATTGGAATCCGCATGCCATTTTGACGGTCGAATCGTTTAGAAGCAAAAGCCATTAAACCATTGGGCAAATTAAAAAAATGGGTGTCTGGAGTCTCGATTGCACAAAGTCGCAAACATTTTGCATAGACGGCTTCAATGGCGCAGACTTCAGGATACTCTTGCTGAGCAGGAAACTTAATCAGCCAGGCTTCATTTTGATCAGAAGCTTGCGTCGAAAACTCAAAATTGACAGGATTTCGGTAAACCAATGCTTTGGATCTGGCACCTTGGGGGGAGCCACCCATGACCAGCAAATGTTGTAAAAAATTCGCCACCTTCTCCTTTGAGGACTTCTTGGACTTCCTGTGCCAATTGCGGCAGGGGAATATTCTCTGAAGTTTGCATCTCTGCGACACAGGGTTCAAAGGAGAGAGCACCCATTGCATGGGTGCTAATATAAGTTAGACGTTCCAAAGGGCTGATTCGTGCCGGATGCAGTCCAATTTTTCGAAAATATCGATCCATTAATAACATGCCCCAACCATCCGGCAAAGCATCATAGACTGGACCAGGTAATCCCATTTGATAAGTAGGAAAACCCTGTCTCAGTGGTAGACCTTTTAAAGGGAGTAAATAAGAAGAGAGCTGAACACCTCGCTGTATTGCTTCTGGACTATATTCAAAAGCAATAGTGGGTCTACCTGTGGTGGCTGTTGAACTAATCAGCGTTCCCCATAACCATGATTCGCCCCAACCATTGTAATAAACATTAAGACTGTTGAGCATTATCCCTTCCTCTTAATACGCTGGTGCTTACTTTGACTTTCATAGCGTAGAATATCTTTTACACTGTTAAGCTGAGGTTGAAACAGCTCCTGAAGTTTGTTTAATCGACCCAAGACCATTGCAATACGGACTAAATTTTCAACAGATACATTTCGTGCCGCTTCAAGATTCGAAACCGTATTCACGCCGACACCAGCGCGTGCTGCAACCTCAGCTTGAGACATCTCCAAAAAGAGTCGTTGCTTACGTAAACGCTCACCTAAAAGCGTCACGACTTCTTCGGGTTTAGTGAAATATAAATCCATTAAATTGGGTCTTAAACTTTAATAATTTAATTAAACCACAAAATAATGGAATTAATTTATAGCTATAGTGTGGTTGAGGAGGGCTTTGTTGCACAGCACTTCGGAAGGTAGGTTTGGTCCTTGGGTATCGGTTACAGAAATTCATCAGGATGTACTTTGACTGATTGTTGATAAGGAAATCACAGTATTTTCATTTTTCCTTTTTGGTCACATTACTTAGAAAGGGTTCTTCGAAAAGTAGTTCATATTTTAAAAATCTTATAAATATTGAGGATTTTTTCTTAAATGCTTTCAACATAGCATGCGGCGATATGTAACTCGTACGGGCTTAATCTGCCTTTTAGTGTAAATTTTTTGGGCATGAGAGGGGCAGAGGTGTGGGGGCAAGCAATTTATATCGTGGATACTTCTAAATCATTTATGTAATAGAATGAGCTAAGCATGGATTTAGGGTAATAACACTAAATCTAAAAAAATTGGAAGAATAATTTATTAAATTATTGTTTTTATGTGGTTGTTAGTGAAGTTATGAATAATAATAACTTTTTTCTTGATGAGTTTTATCTAAAAAATTGATCGGATAATTTCTTTAAATGTCATGTATCCATAAATTTGACAGTTTGAAGATATCGGTATGTGCATTTTTCACAAGGTTAAAGATTGACCATAAATGTGATAAACGGTAGGGGATCATTGAAAAATGAATGGATTTAAACACTACATGTATGCAGGAAAAAATATCGCTGCGGTTCTGCTGACAGGCTGTATTGAGCATTGAATGCAAATGATGTAGTGATTGTCTACATGCTATAAGACCAGCATGATGAAGAATGAAATGTAGTTGCCAATATCTAACCTGGGTTGAAAAGTATAGCGTTGTTATTTGGAGAAGTGAGGTGAGCCATCCTTCTCTTATTCACTTAAAATGATACTTACTCAACTGATCTCCACTCATGGGCTGGTTCCAATTAGACGGATAATAACTTCCATCCCCTATTTTTACTTACCACATTTCTTGCATTTAATCCCTTCTTTGGAGATGTGATTCAGCATCACCGTTGCCAATTGAATCAAATCAATGGCATTGTTCGTTGGTTCAAGAAAAGCAGAAGAGGCTGCTTTATTGCAAAAGAGAACATTCGGATCAAATGGATTGGATTACACAAAAGCCATAAAATAGCCATAGATCAATTCACTTGCATGTAATCTGTAACATCCATTCAGGTCATCAGACATTGATTAATCACTAAACACCATAAATTTATGTATAGGCGAACTTTTTTGAGACATATGTTGATAAAAATGCGGCAAGTTACATTGCTTAAAGGTCTATCTAAGTTAACGATCTATTCAATTCTGGATAAGTAATCTGCATATTACGATCCTAAATTACCCGAAGAGTATTAAGATTTTTAAGAATCGTGTTTGTTGGTTTATTTGGGAAATTAATCAGTGGATTGAAGCAAAGATGATGGCTCATTAAGGATTGTGGGCTCTGACTACTTAAATTTTAGGTATTTTGAATAAAGGATATTTCAAAAATCTTAATTAATGGATTTAAATTACCATAAAAACCTTCAATATTGGCTTGAATCCATTGTTGTTGAGAGTCAATGCGAGACCAATCAATACCATAACCACAATGAGCAATCAGATGCTCAAAGAAAATCCGTTGTGTACGTCCATTACCTTCACGGAATGGGTGTATGACATTAAGCTCACAATACAAGTCGGCAAGTTGAGGAATCAGTTGTTGTGGTGCTAAGCCTTGAAAGTATTTTTTTTCTTGAAGCGGTTTGAGTAGTTTATTGGTTTCAATTTCAATACGGGAAAAATTACAAAAACGGGTGTCACCTTTGGAAATATCGATTTGTCTTAACTTTCCTGCCCAGTCGTATAAGTCGCCAAAGAGCTGCGCATGAATTGATTTTAAGTATTGTAAGTCGTAAGGTGGTTCAGCATATTCAATTAAGTTACTTGCCAATCCAGACAGTGCTAGTTCAGCTTGTTCTAAAATTTGTTCATCATGAATATTGAGTTTGTTCTTTAGGATATTTGTGCCAGGGTAACAATACAGGCTGTCACCCATTTCCCCATATTTATCCATACATGCACCTGACTAAGTTTCGGGTTGCGAATACTTCTTATATTTTTGCAAGATTTCAGCTTTACTTTGTTGAGTTGTTTGAGCTGTCGTTGTAATGCCTTCAAGCTTTAGGCTGGCTTGATAGTTTTGCGCACGTGTCGCTTGAATATATTTTTTTTTCTGTTCAGTGGTTCTGAGCATTTCGAAACTCCATTGATGCTACACGTGAAGTAAGTATAGCAGAGAATCTTTTTGATCAATGCTGCATACACAGCATTTCAAAATGTAATACAACGGTATTGTTTCATGTAATAACAGAAAACTAAAAAAAAGTGGAAGAATTTTTAAAATTTAGACCACCCATGATAAGTAAACCATATGTATTTGTTGATAATTGTAATTTTGAGAAAATTTAGTTGATAAATTAAATGAATTTTAATATACAAAGATATGCTCATTTTTTATATCGATAAAAATGTTAAAATTTGACTATTTAGTAAAAAATATAGAGATATTTATGGGGCAATTTATCATGCCCTTTTGCTTTGAGCGACAAAATGTTCAATTTAAGATAGTAAAAATTAACTCAGAACTACTGAAAATCAAAAAGATTAAACAGAGCCAGAAAGTAGTAGTACAAGCAAAGTTCAAAATAATCTATGTGAAAATTTGGCAAAAAATATTGCTATTAATGCAAACGGAGCCATGCTTACGTGTACATTCTAATTATGTTGCAATCTTACAGTTGATACATAATCTTGATGATTTTATCGAAAAATCACAGCAACACTTGTGCTTTGAGAGAAAAGCTCAGAAAGAGCTGGATGCTAAATTTTTTGCTAGATTTTTTAAGCTGACAAAGAGTTCAATAAAAGATCAACTTTTACCAAATTGTTCAGATCGTAATGAATTTAACCAATGCAATTTGATAAAAAATTAAGCGAAAGCGAATATGCCAAAGATTGAAACAGAAGAGCAATTCTTAGATTTAGCAGAAAAATTTAAACAAGATTATTGTCTATTACATGATGATGTTGTGAATACACAATTTGTCGATCTATCAGATGATTTACGTGAAAAAGCCCACGCTCTATATAAGGAAGCGCAACAGATATATGGCTATATATCTAGCTCTAGACAATTAGGTAAATATTATTTTCTAGCTTCTTTAAGTTATTTTGCATGTCCAGATACTAGTAATACACAAGAGCTGTCATCGCAACGTTATTTGATTCTACAAGCGAGTTTTTTAACATATCGGCAGTATCAAGAATTTGCAAAAATTGCTAAAGCTGAGAATAAGCAAAAACATGTTTGTGACCTCCTACGCTATGTCTCACGATATGTGCTGGATTCTAATAATGCTGAATTATTTCATGAATGTAGTAAGCTGCTAAATTGTTATGTCACGTACGAACGTAATTTGAAAAAAGAGGATCGTAATCAACTTTTTAATATTAAAAATTTCAAAAAAGTACAAGTCATAGAGTATTTATCGGCTCTATTAATAATTTTTAAAAGACTTGATGATCGTCGTGTTGTTCATCGTCAGCGTAAGTCAAAAAAAAGCAAAGTTTTGCAATGGCCAACTAAAATTGAACTCAAAAAATTTCGTGAAATAAAATCTGGTAAGTATGAAGATATCGGACATAACGCAAAGATCAGTTTTTATGATGCCTCTCTTCACAAAGATGAAGATGGTGAAATTGAGTTATTGGACATTGAAGTAGAATTATACTCAGAAGATGAAAAAACTAAAAATTTTAATCATTTAATTAGTGATTATACTGCATATTACACGCGGCATCGCCAACGCCGTCATGTGCCATTTATTACAAATCCTTATTATTTAGCACCAGATGTACTGAAGCAAATTGTTTATGTGTTGAGAACTGAGTTAAATGCGGACTGGGATAAGGCTGCAATCGCTGCCGCATGTTTATTGTCACTTTTGACTGGATTATCTCCCATAGCACTGATGGATTTTAACGAGCTCATACAAGATGGTGTTTTGATCCAGAATGGTTCAAGAAAACGACGGGAATATTTACTTAATTTAAATTTGAAAGTTACCGAGCAGAAAATTAAGAGTTTAAAGCCTGTGCGTTGGAATGAAGAGATGACTCACCAACTACATCTACCTGCGGCATGGTTTGACTACATAGAACAAGCATCGAATCCAAAGATCTCTTCAGGAGATATTAATTCCGAACTTAAGAAGTGGTTTGCTAATCAGTATGTGGGTACTATCACCGTTGAAAAACTTCAGGCCCAATTATATTTTCATATATATTATGAAACCTATAATGAATATCTTACTCATGTGATTGCGAGGCGGGATATCAAGCATGATGTGCCAGGTATTTATTACGGAGGACTTCCCAAAGCTCAGCTTGATAGCAGCTATTTAGCTTTTTTGGAATCAGCACTTACACCACATTCTAAGGAACTTACAGAAGACACGGCTGAACTCAAAATATTACAACAACAATTCAAAGTGCAATCTGCATCTAAAGGGAGGGTAGGGAGTCAACTGGCACTTGAACCCAGTTTTGTGAAAGAGTAATTTGCTTTTTTACATAGACATTGCCAAGAAAATATTCAAAAAGATCAACATATCATTAATCAATTGAATGCATACGCGTGTTGGATGTGGCATGTTAGCTTGCTAAGCATGGCCAGACGGCCTAATAAAAATCTGTTGGGGAATTTGGAAGATTATTGTTTTGAGCTTAAAATTCTATATGTAAACGATAAAAAGAATAGCAAGGTAAGAAAGGATGGACGATTTATCCCGCTATCCGATTTCTTCTTAAAAGCACTGCAAAATTACACTGTATTTTTAAAACAAATAATTGAACTGTATAGCCCACTTTTAAAACAAGTATTTGCAAAGAAAAAAATTGCGCTCAATGACTTATTCGGAAAGGTCATTGATAGTAAAGATATCTTGCCGATAACTGTCAAAGAGTGGCAGAGCAGGAAAGTTAAGTTAATCCCTTTATCTCGAAACTGGGTAAATTTATATATGGAAGGAATCTTTCCAAAGAATATGTATTCGAATTGGTTACGTCATTTTGATATGAATTTTTTGATGTATGCAGAAGAAAAAGAAGAAAAAAAAACTGCTTTAGCATTCCATTTAATTCAGGCTCTTTATGGTCATGACCAACGTGACCGAGAGGCTTTTCATCCGTATTCTTCACTTATTCCGAATGTCTATGTACAGCAAGTCCGCCAGCAATTGCAAGATAATGTCAAATCTTTATCGATTAAACACTTAGAGCGAAAATAGTTGTATGCAAAAAATCAAAGAACTAATAAAACCACAACTAGACGGTCTATTTGTTGATATTCAGAAATTGGTGAAAAAGTCGCAAGAAAGACAGCCTTCTTTACCTGAAGTATTGACGCAAGACATGCAGCAAAAACTTGATCAGCAGATCGCCGAAAAATGGCATGACATTAAAGATAGTGTTGATTGTTTGAGTCAAAAATTGAGCCGAGATGAACAATCTAAACTGATGCAATTTACTGAAGATGAATTTAATAAAAGAAGAAGGCAATTCAACCAGAATGTAGATAAAAAATCATACAGAATTAGGCTAAATCCACATACTAAACGGATCGTACTGCCTAGAAAAATTGAGAGTACGGAGTCACGGTTAAAACAAGGGCAGTTACATGCCCAGGTACTCAATGCTTTGAAAGCATATTGGAAAGATTCACTTGGATATTGGGATGACCCTAAATATTTGTGGGGGGATTTATGCTTAAGTTTTATATATATTTCAGGCTGTGCAGATGAACAGCATCTGGTTGCTATTCAGCAGCAATTGCAGGAGGCCGTTGAGCTTGGTACAGATCTGAATTGTTTTCGGTTATACCATTCGGACTACAAAAAAATCACTAATCCATTGTTACTACATTATCGTGTTGAAAACTCTCAATATGGCAACGATGTAGAACAGAGAAAGTTGTACCAATGGAAGCATGTTTTTTTTAACTCATATGCTCAGTTCATCTTGCAATATTTAAAAAAGTTGAAAGCTACTCATAAAGAATATCGTCTGCAACAATCAATTGAAGATTGTATTCTGGAAAGCTTGAGTCGCATGGGACGAAACAAAAGTTTGGGCGATCTGCAATATCAAATTAAACGCCGTGGATTTCGTGCATTTAATGATGTGCAAATGGTACTTGAATTTAATCCAAACCTTAGCCTAGATATATTTTTAAGTAATGTACTTCAGCAAGAGATTAATACTGTCGCCTTACGGCCATCCGAATTTAGATTGCTATGGAGTAATGAACGTAATCAAGTCATGGAACTAGAGAATAGCCCTATTCATTTTGAACAAGAGCAGTTACATCCTGAAGTTCCGACGGCTCAAAGCAAATTACAAACGATTCCGTATGAGTTGATGTTGTTTGATCAAAAGAAACGTAAAGGTCAAAAAGTTGAGCGCTTAGATAAAAAGAGGAATAAAGAAGAACGCACGCTACGTTTTTGGCAAGAAATCAGAAGGGTGTTAGAGGAGAAGATGCGTGATGCAAATACGGAAGAAAAGTCTTTAATTGAAGCCCAATTACGCTTAATTCACTGGTTAGTGCATTTAAAAAAAAGAGGGCTTCAATTATCAACTATTGAAAGCTACTTAGGATCATTTGCTAAAGAATTTATATTTGAAATTTGGCTTAATAAATTGGATTTAAAACAACAATCCATTGATGATTATGAAGATTTATATCGACAGTTGTTGAAATATAGCAGTGAACGAGATGCACAAGCAACTCAACGTGAAGCTGTTAAAGGAAAAACCTCTCGTAAGATGCACCAAACAGCAGAATACCGTTTTGGTCGCCTAAAAGATTTTCATCAATTTTGTATAGATAATTTTAATGCACCAGAGGTATTGGTGTTACAGAATTCAAGTTTTAAGCATTTACAAATTTGCAATGCACGCCTAGTAAGCCCTTTGTTATTTGGCAAGCTATTGGAAAAACTAGAACATTTAAGTCAAGAGCCAACGGCATCAGAGTGGGTCGATCATCTGAGTTGTTTAAAGCTGATGTATTTACTGAGTTATAGAACTGGACTCCGATTAAATGAAGTTCGTTGTCTTAAAATACAAGATATTATTTGCCCAGAGTTACTTTATAAAGAAAAAGAAAATACAGCTTTTAATAATATCACGCTTCATATTCAGAACAATTCATATCGCCGTCTGAAAACGCAAAGTGCAAATCGTCAAATACCATTGAAAATTGCCTTGTCAGAACATGAGTTTTTAGTAGTACAACATTACATACAACATCGTTATGAACAATATTTGTTTAATCAGCAGGATGATCTACTTTTTAGTGTTAATCATCGTGTATTAACGGATCAATGTATCAGCAAAATTACAGTAGAGTTGTTTAACCAAATATTAGGTATGCATCATGGCTTTAGTTTTCATACGTTGCGCCACAGTGCTGCTAACTATCTAGCAATAACTTTGCTGGGCTCAAAAGAAATGATTAAAACATATACAGATTGTCCTTGGGTAAAAGCAAAAAAGATGCGTGATTTATTGTTTGGTGTTAAAGCACGTGCTCATGAAGAGATTATTCAACATAAATGGCAGGTGCTTGCCTCTTGGATGGGGCATAGCAGTATTGAACAAACGGCTTCAAATTATCTTCATGTTTTGGATTTATTAGCAGTCGATCGAATTTACAATTCGCCGTGTATCATTTCAAAAAAAGTCCTAGAACAGTGTTTTGGTCCAGTGAATTCAAGTACAGAGTACATAAACTTAAATCGTTATACTCAGCAGCAGAAATGGTTTAACTCTTATCAGCAAACACAGCCAGTTATGATTGCTGGTCGACAAGAAAAGAAGTTTAGTATCGAGAAGAGTACTCTGACGCCTTTTCAACGTTTGATAAGTTTAAGAGATGGCCGTTCAAGCGAAGATATTCAAGCACAAGAATGGATGCAGCGATGTCAATTTATGAGCACTAAATGGATGGACCCCAAAAATTTTAATTTAAAAACGAAATATGTTAGTAATAAAAATTTAGATGGGGGTTGGTTTGATGAGCTTTACAACAAAGCTAAGAAACTGAAACGTTCTGATGAAATAATTCCTCTCTTTGATTTGCATAACCAACATGATAAGGGGAAAGATATACCTAAAGAGTTGAACGTGGTCAATGCACTTAAGGTATTATTATTATTTGGAAAATTACGTAAAAACTTTCTACATTTTCAATGCATAAAGAAAGATGATGAGCAACAAATTGCTAATTTTATTGCTGGTATAGAGCCAATTATTGGAGATCACCTAAATTTAGACAAACAGAATTATCCAGTCAATCTGGAAGTGCTTGAGAGAACAGTTAAATTTAGTTTTCAAAGAGTTGTTGGCCATAATAAAAAAAATGTTACTCTACTGGTTATATTTAATTTAATGTTAAAAATCATGCAAGAAGATGAACTTTGGTTAAAATAGCCTAAGCAGTTTAAAAAGGGGAATTTAAAAGTTTTAGCATCACAGTTTGATTACTGGATTTTAAACAATAGTGTGAAGATTAGCGCTTTGGTAAATCGATGAGCTAAAGTGTTGTAGTCCAAACTCGATCTGACAGTTACCCATTTTTGAGCTGTTGATTAATTTATCAAAAAAAATCAAGCCACCCACGGGTGGTTTTTTGTTGCGACATTTCACCAGTAACTAACTTTCTTAATGTGAATCATGCTAAGGCAGCGAATGAAGGGAAGCCGTTAGTTGTATTGATGGCACCACAAGAGAAAGATCGTTCGAAGGCTCAAAACCGTTTGTACTGGATTGGCTTAATCAATGGGCTAAAAGTCAAGGTAAAGATAAAGATTACGAGCATCTGTTCTTTAAGAAAAACTTCTTAGCAAAAATCTATGATTGCGATGACGTTGGCCAATACAAGAAAACATTCAAGGCTGTAAGAGAGTTGAAAGATTCTAATCATCCTCTCTACCAAGATGTAGCAAGTGGCCTATGTGAGCTAATGAGCACTACAGACGCAAGTACAGTTCAATTAACCGAATACTTAAACGACATTCATGCTTTCTGTAATAAAAACGGGTGTTATTTGGAAACGCCTGATGATCTTAAGTAGGTGCTTGAATAGTTGCTGATTTCATATTATTAATGTCTCTCACTTTATAAAATGAGAAACTAACAAATGGTAATGAATAATATTGAATATGATGCGGTGGTTGAAAGTGCGAAAATCAAAGCGAAAAGCGATATAACAGTAGCGGTTTTAAATAATGCAGCAAGTACGGGTTTAGTTGCAATTAATGATGCAAGTAAAGAAAAGCTTATTAGAGTTTATCAAAAAACTGCATGATCAGATTGATGAATAATATGAACCGCCCTTAAAGCGGTTTTTTATTGCTAGTAGAATATTTAAGGTACCTTTTCTAATAGGCGGCGAATTCAAACATGAGGTGCGACAGTTTGAAAAGTCTTATGATAATCAACAAGCTGAGCAAATTTCTCTAATGGTGTAAGCCAATCTAACGCTTTTCTAGGACGAGTATTCAGTGACATGGCAACTTGATTTAAATAATGCTGATCTGCCTGATTTAAATCAATCCCTTTAGGTAAATATTGCCTAATTAAACCATTCATATTTTCGCATGTGCCTTTTTGCCAAGGTGAATGTGGGTCACAGAAATATACATCTATGCCTAAATCTTCTTCGAGTATTTTATGTTCTGACATCTCGCGTCCACGGTCATAGGTCAACGTTTTACGCAGTTCTGCAGGTAAATATTTCAGAGCTTCAGTTAAAGCCTTGCGCACTGATTCTGCCTTTGCATCAGGT
The DNA here is from genome assembly GCF_027855145.1 of Acinetobacter sp. AOR18_HL. Taxonomy (NCBI): domain Bacteria; kingdom Pseudomonadati; phylum Pseudomonadota; class Gammaproteobacteria; order Moraxellales; family Moraxellaceae; genus Acinetobacter; species Acinetobacter sp. AOR18_HL. The sequence goes on along the minus strand of NZ_JAKTIG010000030.1, from coordinate 689 downwards.
AATGTTGCCAAGATACAGAGCCGTGTATTTCGTTCAATAAGTGTTGCTATCGAACTTTTATTGTCTTTACCTTTAATTAAATCAGCTTCCCAATGACCCGGTATTTTTCTTTCTTGAACTTCGGCTGGGCGCTCATGAATAGTTTTAATATCCTGTAATATAGAATCTTTTTTAGGTTCACCGTTAGCTTTTCGCTTTTTATTTTCATGACGCAGACAGGATAATAAGTCTTTTTTCAACTCACCCTTGGGTAATGCTCGTATCGTTGAATAAATCGTTGTATGGCTTACATTCATTGTTTGATCCAAATCAGGAAATGTCTTTAAACGCTTTGCTATTTGCTGAGGAGACCATAAACAACGGATCGCTTCAACAATAAATTTCCAGAGGATTGAATCGATTTTGAGTTTTCTGTGACCACGTCTACGTCTAGCGAAGGTGTTATCAGAAGCATATCGAGCTTGATAAACGTCATTGATGCTATTTCTTTTAAGCTCACGATAGATCGTACTAGGATGTCTTTTAATGAGTTCAGCAAATTTTCTGGCTGAAAAGCCTTCTTTTCTTGACTCAAGCATTAATGCAGTACGATCTTCAAAGTTAAGATGATGGTATGACAATTTTATATACTCCATAAACCCTTTAAATTAATTAGGTGGTTTATGTCGCACTTCAAGTTTTACTCTGCC